>NZ_JBFAZW010000006.1:0-35478 GCF_040682015.1 Dactylosporangium sp. NPDC051485 | reverse complement strand
CGCCCCCCCCTCCCCGTCCCCCCCCCCCCCTCCGGGCGCCGGGTCCCCCCCCCCCGGGGGGGGCGGGGGGGGACCCCCCCCCCCCGGGCCCCCCCCCCCGCCGGTCAGGTGGTGAGCTCGTCGAAGGAGCGCACCACCTCGCCGAGCAGCGGAGACGGGATCGCCGAGGCCGCCGTCGCGGGCAGCGGGCGGCCGTCGCGGCGGGCCACGTGGAAGACGTGGCGCTCGCCGGGGAGGAGCGTGACGAGCGCGTCGTCGACCACCAGGTCCGCCGGGGACGTGTCCAGGGCGGCGGCCAGGCGGTCGGCGAACACGCACACGTCGCGCAGGATCGTCGCCGCCGTGACGCCCACGTGCAGCCGGCCGTCCAGCACCGCCAGGTCGACGCGGCGCTGGGGCGGCGGGGGCGTGCGGTCGCGGTCCGGGCGGTACACCCACGTCGCCCGCGACCAGTCCGCGTCCACGACGAGGAACTCGGCCGCCGGGTCCTCGGGGCGGCCGACCTCTGGGCCGACCGCGACGCGGGTCACCGCGCCCGGCGGGCACTCGGGCCGCAGGCGGGCCCGGGCCAGCTCCCGGCCGTCGGCGCCGACCCGGCGGATGAGCACGCCGGGGCGCCACGCGGTGACGCCGTCGTTGACGAGGACGAGCACGAGGCCGTCGGGGCCGGTCGGGTCGTGGGTCGGGCCGGGGGCCGCCGGCTGGATCGTGGCCAGCCGCGGGGCGAACGCGCGGCGCAGCGAGTGCCACAGCGGCTTTTCGATGCCCGCGACGTCCACCGCCGACCAGCTGATCGCCGGCCAGCAGTCGTTGAGCTGCCACACGACGACGCCGCCGCAGCGCTCGCGGGAGCGCAGCCACTCGACGCCGGCGGCGACCGCGCGGGCCTGGACGACCTGGGTGGCGAAGTGCCAGTCGGGGCCGTCGGCCGGGGTGGGGACGTGCGGCTGCAGGCCGCGGGTGAGCTTGTGCATGCCGTCGATGGCGCGCAGGTGGTGGCGGGTCAGCGGGGAGGCGGGGCCGGGCGTCTCGCCGTCCAGCACCCGCTCCAGCGTCGTCCACGCGGCCGGGCCGCACCAGCCCATCTCGGCGACGAACGACGGGTCGTGGTCGCGGTAGTGCACGTAGTCGGCCTCGTTCCAGGCGTCCCACAGGTGGCTCGGGCCGTGGGTGTCGGCCACCGGGTCGCGTTCCAGGGAGCCCGACCACGGGGAGTTCGGCACGTACGGGCGGGTCGGGTCGAGCCGGGCCAGCACCTTCGGCAGGACGTCGAGATAGAACCCGGCGCCCCAGGCGCGCTCGCCGATCTGGTCGGTCCAGCCCCAGTGCTCGCGGCCCAGCACGGTCTCGTTGCCGCCGCACCACAGCACCAGGCTCGGGTGGGCCGACATGCGGGCCACGGCCTGCTCGGCCTCGGCGGTGACGAGCGCGGTCATCTCCTCGTCCTCGCAGTAGGCGGCGCAGGCGAAGAGGAAGTCGTGCCACACCATGATGCCGCGCTCGTCGCACGCGTCGAGGAAGGCCTCGGTGACGAAGTGGCCGCCGCCCCACACGCGCAGCAGGTTGGCGTTGCCGGCCAGGGCCTGGTCGATGCGGGCCGCGACCCGCTCGGGCGTCGCGCGGCTGGACAGGGTGTCGTCGGGGATCCAGTTGTACCCCCGGACGCGCACCTGCCGCCCGTTGACCACGATCGCCCAGCGGGTGCCGAGCGCGTCCGGCGACTCGTCGAGCTCGACGCTGCGCAGGCCGATGCGGGCGCTCGCGGCGTGGAGGACCGTGCCGTCGTGCTCCAGCTCCACCTGCAGCCCGTACCGCGGCTGCCCGCCCAGCCCCACCGGCCACCACAGCTCCGGCTCGACGACAAGCAGCGTGATCGCCGCCTCGCCGTCCTCGATCAGGCTCGTGCCGCTCGCCGCGGGCAGGCCCGCGGGGTCGAGCAGCTCGGCGCGGACGCGGGCGCCGGGCGGGGCGTCGACGCGCACGTGCGCGGTGACCCGGGCGGTGCCACGGGTGTCGAGGCGCACGAGGGGCCGGACGTGTTCGATGCGGCCGGTGTACGTCTCGAGGCGGATGTCCCGCCAGATCCCGGCGGTCACGAAGTGCGGGCCCCAGTCCCAGCCGAAGTTCGCGGCGGCCTTGCGCACATGGGCGTACGGCTCGTCGTACGGGCTCGGCAGTGGGCCGTGGGCGCGCTCGTGCTCGTGGGCGGCGTCCCAGGCCGAGGCGAAGCGGACCTCGATCACGTTGCCGCCGGGGCGCAGGGCGTCGTCGACCTTCCAGCGGTACACCAGGTGCTGGTCCTTGCCCGTCCCGACCGGCTGCCCGTTGACGTACACCTCGGCGAACGTGTCGAGCCCGTCGCAGACGAGGTCGGTGCGCGCGCCGGGCGCCGGCGACCAGTGGACGTGGCGGCGGTAGGTCCAGCGGGAGCGGCCCACCCACAGCTGCCCCTCCTCGCCCCTGCCGGCGTCGGGGTCGGCGATGAGGCCGGCGGCCAGCAGCGCGGTGTGCACCTCGCCCGGCACCTGGGCGGGGACGACCGCGTCGCGCACCGCGTCGGGGACGCCGGCCGGGCCGCCGGACCAGGTGAGCTCCCAGGTGCCGCCGAGGTCGTGGCGGGTCAGCGCGGCCGTCGTGGCCTGCGTGGTCAGTGTCATCCCTTGACCGCCCCTGCGGTGAGGGCCTCCTGCATGCGGCGGCTCGACAACGAGTACGCGACATACACCGGAAGCAGCGTGAGCACAGTGCCGGCGGTGAGCACGCCGAAGTTGGTGGCGTCGGAGACGAGCGTCGGCAGGGCGACCTGGACGGTGCGCACGTCCGGCCCGGTGCCGGTGATGGTGAGCGAGAACAGGTACTCGTTCCAGAAGGTGAGCAGCTGCAGGATCGTCACGCTCACCAGGCCGGGCATCGCGATCGGGATGAACACGCTGAACAGCAGCCGCCAGTCGCCGGCGCCGTCCAGCGCGGCCGACTCGACGAGCGCCGGCGGTACCGTGCGCATGAACTGGGTCAGCAGCAGCACCGACAGCGGCAGCGCGCTGGCCGGCAGGAACAGCATCTGGAACTCGCGGGTGTAGAACAGGTCCATCCGGATCGCCAGGATCACCGTGGGGATCAGCGCGGCGAACGGCGGGACGAGGAAGCCGGCCGAGAAGGCGCCGGTGATGGCCCGGCCGAGCCGGTTGTCGCAGCGGGCCAGGGCGTAGGCCGCCGGCACGGCGAGCGCGAGCGTCAGCACGATCGCGACGGCCGAGATGAGCAGCGAGTTCAGCAGCGCCTGGCCCAGGCCCGCGGTGCGCCAGGCCGTGGCGAAGTTGCCCCACAGCCAGTGCGCCGGCAGCGCGAACGGCCGCGTGAAGATCTCGACGTTGGTCTTGAGGGCGCTGGCGGCGAGGTAGTACAGCGGCAGCGCGAGCAGCAGCGCGTACAGCCACGACAGGACGGTCGCGAGCGACCCTCCCTGTTTGTGTGCGGTCATCGGGTGTTCTCCATTGAGCTGCGCAGCAGCGCGCGGATGAGGAGCATGCCGGCGATGCCGAGGACGAGCAGCACCACGCCGACGACCTGGCTGTAGCCGAGGTCGCGCTGGGCGAACGCCTTGGCGTACACCAGGTAGGACAGGGTCGTCGAGGACGTGCCGGGGCCGCCCTTGGTCAGCAGCAGGATGAGGGCGGCGGAGGTGAACAGCGTCCAGAGGTACTGCAGCATCGTCAGCGTCCGCACGTAGTCCTTGACCATCGGGAACGCGATCTGCCAGATGATGCGCAGGCGCCCGGCGCCGTCGATGCGGGCCGCCTCGACCACGTCGGCGGGCAGGCTGGCCAGCCGGGCGGCGAACAGCACCGCGGTCCAGCCGACGCCGCGCCACAGGTCGATGGCGATGAGGCTGGGCAGGGCGGTGGCCGGGTCGGCGAGCCAGGGCGTGACCAGCTCGTCGAGGCCGACCGCGCGCAGCGCGCCGTTGACGCCGCCGTCCGGGGACAGCACGCCGTAGAAGATCATGCCGGTGACGGAGATCGAGATGAGGCCGGGGGAGAAGTACAGGATCGACAGGACGCGGTACCCGCGCGGCTTGGTGCTGAGGTGGTACCCGAGCATGAACGCGAGCGGGATCATGACCGGGATGACGACGGCGACCTGCACCATGCTGTTGCGCAGGGCGTCGTAGAACGCCGGGTCGTCCAGCACGTGCCCGATGTTCTCGGTGCCGACGTACGACGGCTCGTACAGCAGTCCCTTCCACCGCAGCGTGGCGATGACGAACATCGCGCCGAGCGGGCCGACGGAGAACACCGCGAACCACACCAGGGACGGGACGGTGAGCCACAGGACGCTTTGTTTCCGCCGTTTCCTGGGCGCGGCGGCGTGCAGCGCGGCGGCGCGCGGCAGGACGTTGGTCGATGACATCGTTGCAGTTCCTTATGCCGTCGGCCGGGGGCCGTTGGTGCGGCCCCCGGCCGTGCCTGGTCAGCCCTTGGTTGCGGTGTCGAGGCCGGCGCAGACCTGCTGCGGCGTCGACTTGCCGTAGGCCCCGGTGAGGACCTGGATGATCCGGTCGGAGGCGGAGCCGATCCACACGTCCGGCAGCACCGCGTAGTCGACGCCGTTGTCCAGGCCGAGCGACTGCGACAGCAGCGGGTTGGTCGCGTAGGAGCCGAAGTCGCCGGTGGTCGGCGGCAGGATGCCCGAGTCCTTGACGAAGTCGCCCACCGTGGTGTCGGCGTAGAACTTCGTGACCAGCTTCTTGACGTTGTCGATGTGGCCGGCCTCGGCGCCCTTCTTGGTGATCATGAAGCCGACGCCGGTGAACCCGCGGTACGCCGTGGGCTTCTTGAACGTCGAGCCGCTGGGCACCGGGAAGCCGCCGAGCGTCGTCTTCTTGTCGATGCCGGTGCCGGCCGCCGTCGACTCGGTGTAGGCCCACGAGCCGGCCGGCATGATGGCCGCCTTGCCGCCGTAGTACGCCGCGTACATCCCGTCGGCGATGAGCCCGGCCGCGTTGTCGACGAAGACGCCGCCGTCGCGCAGCTGGGTGAACAGCTTGATGCCGTCCATGACGCTCGGCGTCGAGCAGTAGCCGCCCGACTGCATGACCTTCTTCATGGTCGCGGCGTCGGTGTACGACTGGGCGATCTGGTAGAAGAGCTTCTGCCCGGTCCAGTCGTTGCCGCCGACGGTGAGCGGCTCGATGCCTTTCGCGCGCAGCTTCTGCGCGGCGGCGAGCAGCTCGTCGGTGGTCGCCGGGATCTTGTCGACGCCGGCCTGCTTGAGCAGGTCGGCGTTGTACCACAGCGGCCAGCTGAAGCCCGAGAACGGCAGGCCCTGCAGCTTGCCGCCGGCCGCCCCGCCGGCGCGCCACTCGTCCAGGGCCGCGGGCTTGATCTTGCCCTCGAGCCCCCAGTCCTTGACGTACTGGTCGGCGGGCACGGTGACGCCGGCGTCGAGCCACCCGAGCGTCTTGTCGAACAGGTTGACGATGACGAGGTCGGGCGACTTGCCCGCGGCGACGGCGTTCTCGACCTGGTCGTCGATGGTCTCCAGCCCCTCGGTGACGTTCACCTTGATGCCGGTCTCGGCGGTGAACGCGTCGAAGACCCGCTTCTGCGCGGCGTTGGCGGAGTTGCCCGACGACCAGCGGGTGACGACGTCGATGGAGGTCGGGGCGGCGGCGGGATCGTCGGAGCCGCAGGCTCCAAGTGCGGGTCCGAGCCCTAACGCGGCGACGGCGAACGCCGCCGCCGCGCGCACGGCCCGCGGCCTGGTGCGGTGGTCCATAGGGGAGTCCTTTACGTCTCGGGCAGGCGAATGCAGACGGCGCGCGTCGGGGTCGACGTCCGGCGCCGGAGGGGTGTTCGCCACACAGCGTCCCCGCCGTTCGGTCCGAAGTCAATAACAAAGATTTTTAATCTATGAAAGTGCCGGAGGTGCTCGGCCGCACTGGGGTTCCAGGTGGGCCGATGCCGGGCCCGCCGGGGTCGGTCAGCGGCTGGAGCCGCGCACGATGAGCCTCGCCGGGGCCGCCCGCACGATGCCGGCCGGCGCGCCGGACAGGGCGTCGGCGAGCCGGTGGCCGACCAGCTCGCCCAGCTCCTGCACGTCGTGGCTGACCGCGCTCAGCGGCGGGACCGCGAGCTGGCACAGCGCCGAGTCGTCCCACGCCACCAGCGACAGGTCGGCCGGCACGGCCAGGCCCAGGCGGCCGGCCTCGTGCAGCGCGCCGAGCGCCATCACGTCGTTGTCGAACACCAGGGCGGTCGGGCGCTGCTCGAGCGCGGCCAGGGCGGCCAGCGCGCGCACCCCGGCCGCCTCCGAGTAGTCGCCGTCGAACGAGGTGGTGCGCACCCCGTGCTCGGCGGCGACCCGCTCGAACGTGCGGCGGCGGATGATGGTGTGCGCCATCGGCGCCGGGCCGGCGACATGGCCCAGGTGCGTATGGCCGGCGGCGACCAGCTCGCCAACCACATCGCGCATGGCGACCTCGTCCTGCGTCCACACGGTGGGCAGGCCGTCGGCGGTCTCCGGGTCGCCGATGACGACGCAGGGCAGGCCCAGATCCTTCACGAGGGCGACGCGCTCGTCCCCGGGCAGCAGGTCGATGAGGATGACGCCCTGCACCTGGCCGTACTGCGCCCAGGCCCGCATCCGCTCCACCGCCTGCGCCACCGTCGCCACGACCTGCAGCAGCACCGGCACGCCGAGCGGGACCAGCACCCGCTCCATGCCGGCGATGAACTCGTGGAAGAACGGCTCGGCGCCGAGGACCTCCGCGTCGCGCACGAGGGCGAGCCCCACCGGCGTGCCCTGCTGCGGGGTCGCTGCCGCGGCCATTGGGTCCTCCTCGTGGTTTAGCCTTCGTCCCCGTAACGTAGTCGTGCGACAGCGTACGGCGAGACGAAAGGGCGGTGGGCGTGGCGCGACGGGAGTCAGCGGCCGCGGGGCCCGGCAGCCGGGCGCTCATCGTGGACCTCATCCGCTCCTCCGGGCCGATCAGCCGGGTGGAGCTCGTCAACGCGACGGGCCTGACGCAGCCGACGATCTCCAACATCGTGCGCCGGCTCATCGACGACGGCGTGGTGCGCGAGACCGGCGACACGGTGGCCACCCGCGGCAAGCCGCGATCGATGCTGGTCATCAACTCCCGCGCGGCGTACGGCGTCGGCATCCACGTCGGCGCCGACACCCTCACCTGCGTGGTCACCGACACGCGCGGCGGCACCGTCGGCCGCCAGCTCGTCGCCGGCCCGGCCGACGGGCGCCCGGAGAGCATGGCCGCCCACCTCGCCGCGCTGTACCACGACATCACCCGCGGCCTGGGCCTGCCGCCGCAGAGCGTGGCGGGCATGGCGGTCGTCGGCCCGGGCCCGGTCGACGTGTCCCGGGGCCGCTTCCTGGCGCTCCCGGAGGCGTCCCCCGACCCGCAACGGCGCGCGGCCGGCCTCGACCTGGCCCACGCCCTGACCGGCCGCCTCGGCGTTCCCGTCCTCGTCGACAGCGACGCCGCCGCGGCCGCCGTCGGCGAGTTCTGGGGCCGGCAGGTCTCGCGCGAGCGCACCTTCGGCTGCCTGTACATGAACTCGGGCATCGGCTCCGGCGTCGTCCTCGACGGCGCCCTGCACCGCGGCGCCAGCTCCAACGCCGGCAAGCTCGGCCACATCGCGGTCGTCCGCGACGGCGAGCGCTGTCGCTGCGGCAACCGCGGCTGCCTGGAGCAGTACGCCGCCCCGCGGGTCCTGGTCGCCCGCGCCCGCGCCACCGGCGGCCTCGCCGACCGCCTCGGCATCCGCCCCGACGACCCGGACGCCCGCGCCTTCGACGTGCTGGCCCGCGCCGCCGTCTACGGCGACGAGGCCGCCCGCGCGCTGGTCGACGAGTCCGCGGCCCTGCTGGCCGAGGCCGCTCTGGCCCTGGCCAACCTGTGGGACATCGACACGCTCGTGCTGGCCGGCCCGGGCTTCGCGGTGGCCGGCTCGATCTACGTCACCGAGATCCGCCGCCGCCTGGCCGAACGCGCCTTCGCCCGCGAGGTCCACGACGTGCGCGTCGACCTGTCGAGCAACCCGCGGGACTCGGCCGCGATCGGCGGCGCCGCCCTGGTCCTGCAGGCCTCGGTCGCCCCGGGCCACGGCCCCGAGGTGGCGCCCCGGCCTTGACGCCGCGCCGCCGTCACCAGTGGCGGTGCCAGATCATGACCTTGTAGCCGAACGCGGCGGCGATCATGCTGGTGTCCGGGCTGACCGCCAGGGCTTGGGCCGCGGGCCCCCGCCGCCCGGTGCGGATCTGGGACGCCGGGACCGTCGCCGCGGCGCGCACGGCCGACGGTGTAGCGCGCGGACAGTCCGTGCCTGGCGTGATCGCCGCAGGCCCGGTACGGTGCTCAGATCGGCCGCCCGCCATGCGGTTGACGATGCTCCTGGATCATCATAGATTAATAATGTAACTTTCTCGGCGCGTCATGGGGCCATTCGGCAGCCCCGGCGTGCCGCCAATTCCGCCGCGGTTGCCCGCAACCCCCCGCCTGAAGCCTCGCCAGGCGGCGGGCGCCGCCGTGCCCGCTTCGACCGTGACCGGCGTTCACGGTGGGAATCCGCCCCCCGAAGGAGCCCCATGACACACAGCAGGACCCGGCGGGCCGCCCGCCTCGCCGCCGGGATCGCCGCGCTCGGCGTCGCCGCCGCGGTCGTCTGGGTCGCCGTGCCCTCGATCGCCGCGCAGTCCGCCGCCGCGGCGCCCCGCGTCATCCACGTGGCCAAGAACGGCAACGACGCCAACGCAGGCACGCAGGCCGCCCCCTACCTGACCATCAACAAGGCCGCGCAGGACGCGCAGCCGGGCGACAAGGTCGTCGTGCACGCCGGGCTCTACCGCGAGACGGTCAAGCCGGCCCGCGGCGGCACTGACGAGGCCCACCGCATCACCTACACCAACGCCGGCGACGGCGAGGTCGTCGTCAAGGGCTCCGAGCAGATCAGCAACTGGGTGCGCGGCAGCGGCAACGTCTGGAGCGTCACGCTGCCCAACTCGTACTTCGGCAGTTACAACCCGTATGCGACCGGCCAGCCGATGGGCGGCGGGAGCGACACGTTCCCCGGGTACACCGCCGGCGACGTGTACCTCAGTGAGCAGGCGTACCTCGAGAAGCCCACGCAGGCCGACGTACAGGACGCGGCCGGCACGTGGTTCACGCAGGTCTCCGGCTCCAACACGACGATCTGGGCCAACTTCGGCGGCGCCGACCCCAACGCCAAGCTCGCCGAGATCAACGTGCGCCGGCAGGTCTTCGCGCCGGACGGGTGGGGGCTCGGGTACATCACCGTCGACGGCTTCACCGTGAAGCACGCCGCCGGCACCTACTCCGACTTTCCGAGCAGCCCGTCCCGCCGGCAGGCCGGCGCGATCAGCGTCAACGGCGGCCTGCGCTGGATCATCCAGAACAACATCGTCATCAACGCCCGCACGATCGGCATCGACATCGGGCTGGGCTGCGACGAGTGGGCCGGCAACCGGCCCGGCACGACCCGGACGAACTTCCACGACACGAGCAAGTACGGCTCGCACATCGTGCGCAACAACTACATCGCGAAGTCCGGCCAGTCCGGCATCGCCGGGGTCTTCTCGTGGAACTCCCAGATCCTCTACAACATGATCGAGGACACCAACTACCGCAACGAGTTCAGCGGCGCGGAGACGGCCCCGATCAAGGTGCACTACATGAACCAGGGCCTCATCAAGGGCAACTACGTCAAGAACTCCCGCGGCGGCAACTCCGCCGGCATCTGGACCGACTGGGGCAACCAGAACGTCCGCATCACCGGCAACATCGTCATGAACGCGCCATGGGGCTACTACGCCGAGGCGGTGTTCGGCCCGATCCTGGTCGACAACAACGTCTTCATCGGCAACAGCGACATCCGCACGCTGGACGCGACCGGCATCGTCTTCGCCAACAACCTGTTCATCGACAACGGCCGCATCAACATCGACGGGTCCGGGCGCGACGCCTACTACTTCCAGCCCGGCACGATGAACGAGACGACCGCGAACACGTCGCCGATGAAGGACTTCTGGTACAACAACCTCGTCCAGGGCTCGACGCTGCCCGACAACGCGACGAACAAGACGCAGGTGAAGGAGGGCAACTTCACCGGGCAGCTGTCCAACGTGCGCTACACGGCGTCCAACACGGCGATGTCGCTGAGCTTCGATCTCAACACCGCCGGCATCACCGGTCTCACCCCGGTCACCCGGGCCCGGGTCGGCACCATCCCGAAGGCCGGCGAGAGCATCGCGGCCGACGTCACCACCGACTTCTTCGGCAACGCGGTCGCGTCCACCAACACGATGGCCGGCCCGTTCGCGAGCGCCCACAGCGGCTCCAACACCTTCGCGCTGTGGCCGCCGGCCGGGCAGAGCGTGCCGAAGCCGCCGGCCCCGCCGTCGGACGTGCCGGTGAACCTGGCCCGCAATGCCAGCGCCCGGGCCGTCGCCTCCTACCAGGACGGCGCGCTGACCGCCGCCAACGCGATCGACGGCAACCCGTCCACGCGCTGGTCCAGCGACCACAGCAACGACAACAACGCGTGGATCTACGTCGACCTCGGGGCCGGCTACGCGGTGTCGACGGTGAACCTCGTCTGGGAGGCGGCGTACGCCAAGGGGTACAAGATCCAGGTCTCCGACAACGCGACACAGTGGACGGACGTCTACGCCACGACCACCGGCGACGGCGGTTCCGACTCCGTCACCGTCGGGCGCAACGCGCGCTACGTGCGCATGCAGGGTGTCACCCCGGCCACGCAGTGGGGCTACTCGCTGTGGGAGTTCGAGGTGTACGGCACCCCGATCAGCGGCGGGACCGGCCCGTCGGTCTACGGCGACGCCAACTACACCGGCCCGTCGGCGACGTTCGGCGTCGGCAGCTACGACCTGGCCCAGCTCCAGGCGGCCGGCATCGCCAACGACAGCATCTCCTCGATCCGCGTCCCGGCCGGCTACCAGGTGACCGCCTACGCCGACGCCGGCTTCTCCGGCACCGTGTGGACGTTCACCGCCGACACGCCGAACCTGCTCGACACCGGCAACAACGACGCCATCTCCTCGCTGCGGGTGGCGACCCGGTGAAGAAGGGAACCGCCATGCGCAGAGCCATCAAGTGCGCCGTCGGCATCGCCGCGGTGCTGATCGCCGGGGCCGCCGTGCGGCTGCCGTCGGCGGCCGCCGACACGCCGGTCAACCTCGCCCGGGAAGCCGGCGCCCGGGCCGTCGCCTCCTACCAGGACGGCACGCTGAGCGCCCCCAACGCCATCGACGGCAGCACCTCCACCCGCTGGTCCAGCGACCACAGCAACGACAACAACGCCTGGATCTACGTCGACCTGGGCGCCGCCTACGCGGTGTCGACGGTGAACCTCGTCTGGGAGGCCGCGTACGCCAAGGGGTACAAGATCCAGGTCTCCGACAACGCGACACAGTGGACGGACGTCTACTCGACCACCACCGGCGACGGCGGCTCCGACTCCGTCACCGTCGGGCGCAGCACCCGCTACGTGCGCATGCAGGGCGTCACCCCGAACACGCAGTGGGGCTACTCGCTGTGGGAGTTCGAGGTGTACGGCACGGGCTCGACCGGCGACGGCAGCGGCGCGCCGGCGGTGGCGCCGTCGAATTCCTACCCGCAGACGTACGCGGACTGGGCCAACGGCCTGCTGGCCGGCAACGGCAAGCAGGGCATCATCGTCTTCGGCAACCCGCGCAACGAGACCGTGGTCTTCAACGACAAGCGGTTCTTCATGGCGCGCACGGAGGCGCGGCCGCACCGCACCTTCAACACCGTCAGCGCCGACAACATCAACAAGATCCGCGACCAGCTGATCGCCGGGCAGTATCAGCAGGCCAACCAGCTCGCCGCGGATGTCCAGGGGTACCAGGGCGGCGGTGAGGGCAGCAAGCACCCGGGCTTCAAGATGACCATGCAGATGCCCGACGCCGGCGCCGTGCGCAACTACTCCCGTTCCACGGACTACGCCTCGGGCGTGGTGTCGGTGCACTGGACCGACGACAAGGGCAGCTGGCAGCGCGACTCGTTCGTGTCGCGCACCGACGGGGTCACGGTGCAGAACATGGCGGCCCCGAGCGGCCAGCGGCTGAACGTGACGCTGGGGCTGTCGATCGATCCCGGCATGAACCTGACGAACAAGGGCGTGACGTACACCAACAACTCCACCACCGACTTCCTCAACCTGCGGGCGAAGTACCCCAGCGGCTCCTACAACGCCGGCTACGAGGGCGTCACCCGCATCGTCACGGACGGCACGAAGACGCTGTCCGGCGGCAACGTCACCGTCGCCAACGCGACCTACGTGACGCTGCTGTCGCTCACCCAGCGGTACAACGGGACGTACAACGGCGGCGTCACCGCGGAGACGGAGTGGAACCGGCAGCTGCTGCAGCAGCGATTGTCCGGCATCAACGACAGCTACCAGACGCTGCTCAACCGCCACACGAGCAAGCACCGGGACATCTTCGGCCGGGTGTCCATCGACTTCGGGGCGAGCGCGGCCGACCGGGCCAAGCCCACCGAGCAGCTGCTGGCGGAGCAGAAGAACTCGTCCACGCCGATCCCGGCGCTGTACGAGCGGATGTTCTACGCCGGCCGTTACCACCTGCTGGCCTCGTCCAACGAGACCGCGGCGCCGGACCTGCTGGGCAACTGGACCGGCGACAGCAACGTCGGGTGGGACGGCTACTACCACCTCGACGCCAACCTCAACCTGCAGATCTCCAGCGGCAACGTGGGCAACATGCCGGAGGCCATGGCCGGGTACTTCTACCTCAACCAGCAGTGGCAGAACGACTTCCGGACCAACGCGCGCAAGCTGCTCGGCACGCGGGGCATGCTCACCGGCGGCAACACGCCGAACGAGGAAGGGCTCATCTCGAACATCAACTTCGACTACCCGTACCAGTACGTGACGGGCGGTGAGTCGTGGCTGCTGTACCCGTTCTGGGAGTACTACGAGGTGACCGGCGACAAGACGTTCCTCGCCGACAAGTACTACCCGCTGATCCGCGACATGGGCGACTTCTACGAGGACTTCCTCGTGAAGAAGGACGCCAACGGCAAGTACATCCTGGCCGGCTCGATCTCGCCGGAGAACCGCCCGCCGAACGGGGTGCCGCTGGCGGTCAACTCGGTGTACGACATCTCCGGCGCCCGCTTCGCGCTGTCGACGCTGATCCAGACGAGCCAGGCGCTCGGCCGGGATGCCGACAAGATTCCGGTCTGGCAGGAGAAGCTCAACAACCTGCCGCCGTACCTCGTGAACAACGACGGCGCGCTGGCCGAATGGGCGACGCCCGGGCTGGCCAACCAGAACCAGTACCAGCACCGGCACTCCAGCGGGCTGATGCCGATCTGGCCGTACCGCGAGCTCACGCCGGAGACCAACCGGGCGCAGTGGAACGCGGCCCACGTCTTCCTGCAGAAGAAGGACCAGGGCAGCTACGAGAACGCCGGCCACGGCCTGCTGCACGGGGCGCTGATCGCCGCCGACACCAACGACGCCGGCTCGGTCAACGCCAAGCTGCTGCGCTTCGCCAAGGAGGACTACTACTACAGCAGCATGGCGACGTCGCACTACAACAACCACAGCGTCTTCGCCACCGACGTGGTCAACTCCGTTCCCACGATCATGATGGAGATGGCGGCCGCCACCCAGCCCGGGACGATCGAGCTGCTGCCGGCGATGCCCGCGGGCCTGCCGAAGGGCTCCATCAACGGCATGCTGGGCAAGGGCCAGTTCACCATCAACAACCTGAACTGGGACAACTTCGCCCACACCATCAAGGTGACGCTGACGTCGAAGATCAACCAGAACCTGACGCTGATCCAGCGCAACGGCATCGCCTCGATCACCACCGACGGCAGTGCCGTGCAGAGCTCGCCGCTGGGCAACATCGCCCGCGTCGTGCCGCTGCAGGCCGGCCGGGCGACCACCCTCAGCATCACCACGACCGCGGGCCGGACCAACCTGGCCCTCAACAAGACCGCCACGGCGTCGTCGCAGTCCAGCCCCGATCAGGGCCCGGCCAAGGCGGTCGACGGTGACACCGCGTCGCGCTGGGCGGCGAGCCAGGACCCGAACAACTCGATCCAGGTGGACCTCGGCGGCACCTTCAACCTCAGCGAGGTCGATCTGCTGTGGGAGGCGTCGTACGCGAAGGGGTACAAGCTGCAGGCCTCCACTGACGGCTCCTCGTGGCGGGACATGTACACCACGACCTCCGGCGCCGGCGGCACCGAGCGGATAGCCGTCAGCGGCCAGGCCAGATACGTCCGGATGCAAGGCACACAACTGTCCGGGCAGTGGGGCTACTCGCTGTACGAGCTGCAGGTCTACGGCAGCTGAACCCAACGGCCGGTAGCAGCCGGTGCGCGGCCGCGCCGCGCACCGGCTGTCACCGTCAACAGGCGCGCGTCCGGCTCCGTCGCGCCCGGATCCGCCGGCCGAGCAGCGACGAGGTGCACGACCCAGGGGACGCCCTCGACCAGGCGGACCGCGCTCGCCTCGACCGCCGCGGCCGTCAACCCGCTGCTGCGCCGCGTCGAGGAGGCGGTCTGGCTGCTCGCCGAGCGCAGCGCCGACGAGGACGCCGCGCAGCGTCGCCGACCGCCGGCTCGTCGCCGGTGCCGTGGCCAAGGTCGCCCTCGCGGCGCACGGCCGGTCCGCCGCACGGCCTTGGCCGCGTGCCTTCCGGGCCGGACGGGACTTCGGCCGCGTTAGATGCAGACCACGCCCGAGCACCCCAGCGGGTCGCCGGTCGAGTCGTTGCCGCCGCCGTCGATGACCGTCGACGGGTCGGCGAAGATGCCGTACCGGCCGTTGTCCTGCGTGAGGTTGTTGGCCACCGTCACGGCGGCCCCGGCCACCGTGGCGAAGTGGGCGCCGTCGCCCAGCGGGCGGCCGAGCCGGTCGTTGACCCCGCCCACGAGGCCGTTGCCGATGAACGAGTTGCCGGACACCGATGCCGTGCCGCCCGTGTTGGACGAGACCTCGAACAGCACGCCGGCCGCGGTGTTGCCGGTGAACGTGTTGCCGGAGACGACCGTGCCGGAGATGGGTGCCAGGTCGGGCACCGTCGTGCGGACGCCGATCGTGTTGCCGGTGAACGTGTTGCCCAGGATCTGGCCGCCGGTGCTGGAGGCGTTGATCCGCACGCCCTCGGCCGCGCCCTGGATCGTGTTGCCTTGGATGAGGATGTTCTTCGACGCGGTGCTGTAGGAGATCGGCGCCCGGGTGAAGGTGCTGGTGGTCAGCTTCACCGAGTTGGACTCGCCGATCGAGACCGCGCCGTCGGCCAGCCCGCTCAGCGTCACCTTGAGGGTGTTGGCCTCGAAGGCGGTGAGCGGGGCGTGGTCGAGCGTGTCGTTGCTCAGCGCGACGCCGGTGCTCGACTGCACCTGCACCTGGGCGTTGGTCACCGTGGTGTTGAGGACCTTCGAGTCCGAGGCGTTGCGGAACTTGATGCCGATCCCGTTGCTGATGTGCAGGTTCTTCAGCGTCTGGCGCTGCGCCAGGAAGGCGTAGAAGCCCTGCGCGAAGCCGCTGATGCCGCCGTTGGTCACGGTCACGTCGTCGGCCGAACTGCGCACCGCCGTGCCGGTGCCGGTGCCGATGATGTTGTACCCACCGAGGTTGACGGTGACGCCGGCGGCCCCGACGATGAGCGCGTCGCCGGTGCAGGTGAGGTCGGCGGTCAGCGTGACGCTGGCCGTGATCGTCGAGCCGCACGACGGGTTGGCCAGCGCGCCGGTGGCCGGCAGGGCCGCGAAGGCGGCGCCGACCGCGGCGGCGACCAGGATCCGCGGCGCGAAACGGGACAGGTTGCGCATGGGTCACGTCCTTCTGGATCGGGCAGAGGGCTGGCTGTCGAACCAGACGCTATCGACATACGTCGCTGCCCGGTGTCAGGTTTCGTGTGGCGGCAAAACTCCTATTTGACAACGGGATCGGCCTCGCGGGTGCCCTGACCGTCGCCGGCCGCGCGCAGCGCCTGCGCGTGGTCGGCCAGCGCCTGGGCCAGAATGATCGGCCGCGGTGCGGTGCGCAGCACGTCGACGGCCCTGCCGAGCAGTCGCACGTCGCCTTCGACCAGACCGCGTACCTGGAGGGCGACACCGGCCAGGGTCGCCACCCCCGGGTTGCGTTCCGCGCCCAGCTCGGCGATGTGCACTGTAGCGGCTATGAACTCGGCGTCGCCGGCGGCCAGCCCGATGCCGGCGAAGGTGCGCATCCACGGCGGCGACCAGACCCACGCGTGCTGGCCGGCGGTCGCGGGCAGCACGGCCGGGCGCAGGATCGCCAGGCTCGCGGCGAAGTCCCCCTCCTCGCCGGTGAGCCAGCCGTCGATCGGCCAGGGCGGGGAGGACGCGGCCGGCTTCCAGAGGTGCCCGATTCTGTCACCCGCGCTCGAGCGCGACCGGGGTACGTTCGAGCGATGACATCAGTCGATGGCGACGATCTGGCGGAGCTGCTCGGCGAGCAGGCCGCGTTCTACCGGGCGGTGGCCGCCGAGTACGACGAGCACGCCCTGCCGTTCCCCGGCGGGTCCGAGCTCTCCGCGGCGATCGACGCGTTCCGCCCGGCCGGAAGCGTGCTCGAGTTCGCCTGCGGCCCGGGCACGTGGACCCCGCAGCTGCTGCGGCACGCCGCGGACGTCACGGCGGTGGACGGCTCGGCCGAGATGCTCGCCATCGCCGCGGGCCGGGTGGGTCCCGAGCCGCGGGTGCGCTTCGTGCAGGCCGACCTGTTCGGCTGGCGCCCGGACCGCCGCTACGACGTCGTGTTCTTCGGGTTCTGGCTGTCGCACGTGCCGGCAGGGCACTTCGCGTCGTTCTGGTCGCTCGTGGCCGACTGCCTGCGGCCCGACGGTCGGGTGCTCTTCGTCGACGACGCGCACCGCACGAGCGAGGAGCTCGTCGAGGGCGAGGACTCCCCGGTCGTGCAGCGCCAGCTCGCCGACGGCACCGCCTACCGGATCGTCAAGGTCCCGCACCGGCCTGCCGACCTGCAACGACAGCTGGACGGGCTCGGCTGGCGCATCGCGGTGCACCCGACCGCCGGGCCGTTCTATGGGGCGCGGGAACGTACGAGGGGCCGGCCACGCCACAGGCGTGACCGGCCCCTCGACGAGCGTGGTGCTCAGCAGTACAGGTTGCCGCCCGTGGGCACGCCCAGGATGCCGGTGAAGTTGGTGTAGCTGTTCACGCGGCTCTGGACCTGCGCCGGGTTGGCGCCGTTGCACTCGATGCTGTTGATCGCGCGGATGGTGACGCCGAAGCCCTGGCTGTTCACCATCGCGTTGTGCGAGGTGGTGCCGGCGCCGCCGGTGCCGGTCATCCAGTACCACAGGCCGGTCTGCCAGGAGATCGACGAGTTGGTGGCGACCAGGTTGGGGTTGTGAAGCAGGTCGACGCCGAGCGCGTCGCCGGCCGCCTTGTAGTTGAAGTTCCAGCTCAGCTGGATCGGGCCGCGGCCGTAGTAGGCGGCCTGGCCGGCGGGGCAGCCGTAGGGCTGGCTGTTGTCGCAGTAGTGCGGGTAGTTGGCGGTGTTGATCTCGTTGATGTACACGAGGCCACCGGTCTCGTGCGCCACGTTGGCCAGGAAGGCGGCGGCCTCCTGGCGCTGGACGGTGGCGCTGCCGGTGGTGGCGAACGACGGGTACTTGCGCATGGCGTCGGTCAGCCCGGCGTAGGTGTAGAAGCCGTTGCGGTTCGGGAACATCTGGTTGAACTGCGCCTCGCTGACCACGAAGCTGCCGCCCCCGCCCCCGCCGCCGCCCCCGCCGGTGCTGCCGCCGGGGACGGTCCACTTCTGGTTGGCGCCGCCGCTGCACGCCCAGATCTGCAACGCCGTGCCGTCGGCCGAGCTCACGCCGGTGGCGTCGAGACACTTGCCGGACTGCGGGTTGACGATGTCCTGGGCCGCGGTGGCGGTCCACTGCTGCGCGCCGGTGCCGTTGCAGTCCCAGAGCTGGACCTTGGCCCCGTCGGCCGTCGAGCCGGCGGAGACGTCGAGACACTTGCCGAGGGAGCGGATCGTGCCGTCGGTGCCCACGGTCCAGCTCTGCGCGCCGGTCCCGTTACACGTCCAGAGCTGGATCTTGGTGCCGTTCGCGGTGCTGGCGCCGGAGACGTCGACACACTTGCCGCCGAATCCGGTGATCGTGCCGGTGCCCGCGGCGGACGCCGAGCCCGGGATGAGGATGACGGTGCCCACGACGGCGACGACCGCCGCGACGAGTACCCGGCGCAGAAGCGCCGGACGTGATCTGTCCATGATGAGACTCCTGGGGTGAGGGGAGAGGGCGGGACATGGATCCTGATCTCTTTGGGGCTTTTCATATCGCAAACTAGTTAAACTGTAAAGAGTCTTTCCTTTATTCGTCGCCGACGATTCTCAACCCCCGAACACCCCCGGAAACCCCGATCCGGACAACTCTGACAACTCGGTATCTACCCACGGCCCCGGCGTTGTTCCAGCTTGAGGTTGTTGACCACCTTGCTGATCTGGCGAGTGCGGTACCTCGTGTCGATAGTCCACTGTGGAGAGCGCGTGGCTCTGATCTTGACGATCGTTTGAGCGGCGTGCTGAGGTCGCCCGGATGCGTGGTGGGCGCATGTTCTTGCACCGGTCCCGACGGGTGATGCCGTCGGGCCGGCCGGGCCTGGCTGGTGGAGCGGCGCCGTTCTCCGCCACCCGCGCCTCCGCCGTCGTCGGAACCCCATCCGGCGTCGTCGTCATGTCACATCCGCCGCTGCACCGACCGCAACGCCAGAATCACGCCCGTGGGGTCGTTGGGCTACGGCCGGGTCACCGCCTGGGCAGCGATCCTGGCCGTTCCCGATGATCTGCTGTGGATCCGTCGTCTGGCCACCGCCGCTGCCACAACCCTGGCCGCGAGCAGCCCCGCAGTGGACTGGCAGCGCCTCGCTGCCAGGCGAGGGCTGCTTTCCGCGTGGCACCGAAACGGCGACGCAGACCTGGTCACCGAGGCGTCCGAGCCGGTTGTGTCCCGCGGCGACGCGAACCTGCTCAACTGGCTCCTGACCGATCAGGGGGCAGGCTGCGTCGACTTCGAGTACGCCGGCTACAGCTGCATCACCGACGTCGACCCCAACGGCGGCCTGCACTGGGACTCCGACAAGGCCGCCGACGTGGCGGGCGCCGTCGGGGCCGGGGTCGTCACCGCCGGCGTGATCATCGCCTGCATCATCGTGTGCCTCTTCAACCCGAGTTTCGCCTAGTAGAGTTCGGACGGTCCGCGGGGAACACCACCTCGCGGACCGTCCGGTGAGGAGCGGCATGAGCGCGGACGACGCCCAGGCACCGGCGTGGATCTTCGGCGAGGTGCCGGAGCCCGACGAGGTGGCGATCGCCCTCTACCTCGACGCCGCCGACCCGGTGGAGCCGATCGCGCCGGTCCTGCAGCGCTGGTACGACCTCATCGCCGAACTGGTGGTCCCCGCCTTCACACCCCCGGGCGCGACCCTGAAGCCGAAGCTGCACGGCCGCGGCCCGGCGGTCCGCGCCAAGCACTGGGCCGACGGCCTGAACGACCGCCTCTGGTGGTGGTCGGCCGTCTGGTCGTATGAGATCCCCGAGCCGTACCAGCCCTACGAGCTGCAGTGCCGCGTGCAGCGACTGCGCTCGCCCCGCCACGTGAAGCTGCGCCTCTTCGTCTCCTCGCCCGCCGGCACCCGGGGCGCCGTGCTGCCCGCCGCCCTGGAACTGCTGCACCGCTTCGGCGACGCCGCCGACCCGTCCTACGGCGAGCTGACCGTCCGCGACCACGCGCCGGACAGCCACACCAAGCTCGACAACGTGCTGCGCCGGCTGGACACCGACTCCGCCGACGCGGCCCGCACCCACCTGCGCGGCTACGAATGGGTGACGGTCGTCCCCGCCGAGCTCGCCGCCGGGCTGGGGGGCGCCGCGGGGCTGCTCGCGACGGGCGCCTTCTTCGAGGCCATCGGCCTGGCCACGGGAGGAGTACTGCTCCGCGCCACCGAACACCCCGAGGAGTACACGCCGGAGCACGCGGAACGGGTGTTCACGGCGCTGACCCCGGTGCTCGCCCGAAGCTGACGGTGACGGGCACTTCGGTGCGGTACCACTGGGAACTCAGGCTTCGGGCCCGGCCCGGCCGCCCCAGCAAGCTGCTGGTCGACCCGAACGGCTGTGGTCGGTCTGCAGGTGCGGGCTCCCGTCGGACCGCGACCACGCCGCCGCGGAACGCATCCTGGCACGCGGCCTGCTCGGACAGGCCCACGCATTCCGGGACCGTAAAACCGGCCGTATCCGCACGGTGAAAACCGTGGACAGGCCCGTCCGACGGCTCCCGAAGACTCGCCGCAGCACACCCGCGGCTTCTGGTAACACCACACCCCTCGCGCCCACCCGACGTGAGGTCCCCGCCCCAGTACGGCCCTCATCACGGCCGGCTGGTCAGCGTCCGGCGGGGCGGCCACTCCAGACCCCCAGCACCATCAGGGGCCAGATGCCGGCGGCGCATGCCACAACGGGAACACGAGCCGGCCGCATCCGCGACCGGCGGCTGAGTCGAGGATTCCACCAGCACGTGACAGCAACGCCGTCACGTGCTCGGCCAGCACCCCGACATAGCCTTTCGTAGATTCTCAGAGACGCTGAGTGCGATACCTCGGCCGATGCCGCGCGAGGCCCCGGTGATGAGCGCGGTTCTCATGAGTGCCCGCCCAGCAGGTCCAGGCCGGCGGCGAGGTATGGCCCCACCGCCGCGCCGGCGGTGTCGAACCCCGGCCCGCTCGCGGCACCGGCCCGATGGCGATGGTCGATGCCGGCCGCGATCACCGCGATCTTGAAGTTGGCCAGCGCCAGGTGGAAATCCCAGGAGGTGAGCGGGACCCCGCCGGCTGCCGCATAGGCCGCCGCCAGGCCGTCATCGCCGGGAAGCCGTGGGCTCGTCCACGCGCCCGGGCTGCCGACGATGAGGTCGAAGGCCGGGTGCCGGTACGCGCACATCGTGGCGACGTCGGCCACCGGGTCGCCGATGGTGGACAGCTCCCAGTCGACGACCGCTGCGACCGCGGGCGCATCGTCGAGGACGAGCAGAGTGTTGTCGATGCGAAAGTCGCCGTGCACGATGCCGGTCGCCTGCTGCGGCGGGACGCCGCGGGCGAGCCGGCGGCTCAGCTCCTCGGCGTCCCGGCGCGTGGCCGGGTCATCGCCGGCGACGAGCTCCCATTGCCGTGACCAGCGGCGGATCTGCCGTTCGGCGTAGGAGCCGGAACGACCCAGTCCCGCCAGACCCACGGCGTCGTGGTCGACGCGGTGGAGCGCGGCCAGCACCGCGACGAGCCGGTCGACGACCGCGGCGAGCGTCGCGTCGTCCAGGGTGTCGAGGTCGGATCGTGACTGGATGGTCCGGCCCTCGACGTACTCCGCCACGGCGAACGGGCAGCCGATCACGGACAGGTCCTCGCACAACGCGGTGGCGGGCGGCACGGGCACGTCGGAGCCTGCCAATGCCGCGATGATCCGGTACTCCCGCGCCACGTCGTGCGCCGAAGGGGTACGGCCCGCGCGGGGAGGCATGCGCAGGACCCATCGGCGCACGCCGTCGTCCAGCCGGACGGTGAGGTTCGAGCGGCCGGCGGCGATCCGCGTCGACGTGAGCGGACCGGCCTGCGCCACGCCCTGCGCGGTGAGGAAGCCGGTGACCGCCGCGAGCTCCGTCGCGGTGAGGCCGGTCACCGGTCCCGCCCCGCGATGGTCCGGACCGCACGCTTCGCGATCGACCACCGGTGCACCTCGGACGGCCCGTCGTAGATGCGGAACGGCCGGATTTCCCGCGCGATCTTCGCGATCGGCAGGTCCCGGGAGTAGCCCGCGGCCTCGAAGACGGGCGCCCGCTGCACCATCGACAGGCCCAGGCCTCCGCAGTCGACCGGCCCGTGCGGCGACAGCAGGCCGGCCTCCCTGGCCGCCGCCTGGCGCCGCAGCCGCAGTTCGTCGCCTCCCGCGGCCTCCACGTCGCCGTCGTGTTCGTCGTCGATCGGCAGCACTGTCTCGCGGATGAACTCGCTCGTCGCCGTCACCAACGCATCGACGTCACGCACGCCACACCACCTTGAGTCGTACCGACCGATCGCTCGCTCGGTCAGCGTGCCGCCCGGCGTCGCATGAGGTCAACAGGAAATGCGTCACAGCGCTGGCAGCACTGGTGCGAGGCAGCCGCACGGTTGGCTCGCGTCATAGATGAGCGCGCTCCAGCCTCCTGTACGGCTGCGATCGGCCGGTGTGGGTGTACTGGTCGTCGACTAGAACGTCGAACGACTCCTGGCCATTGCCGACCGCGCGTTCCTGATGGAGGACGGCCGACTGGTCCTCGGCGGCCCGGTCGGATCGCTTTCGCTTACCGACATCGTTGACAACATTGTTCGCGGAGCCGTACCCCGGCCCCGCCAGACAGGAGGCCTGATGCCCGACCCCACAGTGCAGATCAGCCAGGGTGAACTCGTCGGTACCATCGAGCAGACCCCGAACGGACCGGTCCACCGATTCGCCGGGATCCCGTTTGCGGCAAGCCCGACGCGTTTCGCCGCGCCGCAGCCCGGGCCGTCGTGGGACGGCCCGCGCTCGGCAGCCGAATTCGGCCCATCGCCCGTCCAAACCCTCGAGGGCCCGTTCTCCGGGACCGTGCCGGGCATGACACCCGACCGGGTCAGCGAGGACTGTCTCACGTTGAACGTGTGGCGCCCGGCGAACGGTGGCGACAACTTGCCCGTCCTGCTCTGGATCTACGGCGGTGCCTTTACGATCGGATCGGGTTCGCTTGAGAGCTACGACGGCGCCCGCTTCGCCGCCGAGCAGAACGTCGTGATCGTCACCGTCAACTACCGGATCGGCGCATTCGGCTTCCTCGACCTGCGCGACTACGGTGGCGACGAGATCGGCGCCGTGACCAATGCCGGGCTGCGCGACCAGCTGTTCGCGGCCCAATGGGTCAAGGAGAATATCGCCGCGTTCGGCGGCGACTCGTCCCGCATAACGGTCTTCGGCGAATCGGCCGGCGCCGGCTCGATCATCCACCTGATCTCGGCGCCGGGCGCGAAGGATGCGATCGCACGCGCGATCCCGCAGAGCCCGGGCGTCGACTTCACCCAGACCCCCGAGGTCGCCGGCATCATCGCCGGCCGGTTGCTGGCCGAAATCGGCGTGCGCACCGCCAGTGAACTGGTCGAGGTACCGGCCGACCGGCTCCTCGCGGCGCAGGAGGCGGTCATGATGAACTCGATGGCCGAGTACGGGGCGATGATCTTCCACCCCGTCATCGACGACGATGTGGTGTTCACGACCCCGTCGATCGCGCTCGCCCGCGGCGATGCCGCCGGCATCGATCTGCTGATCGGCTCGACGGCAGACGAGATGCGTCTCTACCCCGACCCCCGAGCCAACGCACTCGGCCGGGACGGGCTCATCGACTGGACGACGCAGTACCTGACCAACCGGATGGGTGGCAAGACGCCGCCGCCGGACCGGTCGGCGGCACTGGTCGACAACTACGCCAAGCTCGGCGAGGGCACGAACCGCAGTGCCGGCGCCGACCAGTGGGCGGCCCTCACCACCGACGGCGGCATGCGGCTGCCGGCACTGCGGTTGGCCGACTCGCACTCGGCGCACAACCCACGTACCTATGCCTACGCGTTCACCTGGCAGTCGCAGAATCCGAACGCCGACCTGGGTGCCTTCCACTCCATCGATATCCCGTTCACCTTCGACACCTTCGACCGGGCCGGCTGGGGCGAGTTCGTGGGCATCGACGACGCGGGGCGCGCCGTCGGGCACGCCCTGCGGTCGGCGTGGGCGGCCTTCGCCGCGACCGGTGATCCGACGTCGGCGGTCTACGGGCCATGGCCCGCGTACGAAACCGGCCACCGGACGATGAAGATCCTCGGCACACCGCTGGAAATCGTCGACGATCCGCTCGGGACCCTTCGCGACTGGTGGGACGGGCTATGGGACGAGACCGCCCGGCCGCCCGGCTTCCCGGTCTGACGCATTGGTCGTGGGCCGTCGCTGATCGGTTCGTTCTTGGTAGTGGCTGGCGTTCGCTCGTGCTTGTCGGTGGCGGGCGCCAGCCGGACCAGTTCGCTGCGGGCGATGGAGCGTGACGGCATCGTCAGCGCCGATCTTCAGTCCGACGTCCCCGGCCTGCGCCGGCCGTACCTGCGGACGGCACGTCGGGCGAGCGACATGCGGTGGACCTCCGAGGGGCCGTCGTAGATCCGGAACGGCCTGATCTCGCGGGCGATACGGGCGATCGGCAGGTCGGCGGAGACGCCGGCGCCGCCACACATCTGCACCGCGCGATCCGCGACACGGTGCAGGGCCTCGGCCCCGAAGACCTTGGCCAGCGACGTCTCCTCGCGCCCCGCACCGCCGGCGTCGAGGACCCGGCAGGCGGTGAGCAGCAGGGAGCGGGTGGCGGCGAGGTCGAGCTCGTTGTCGGCGATCATGAGCTCGACCATGCCGTGCCGGGCCAACGGGCCGCCGAAGGCGGAGCGCTCGCTGACGTACGCGACCGCCGATTCGTGGGCGCGCTGCGCCGCACCGAGCCAGCGCATCACATGCGTCAGGCGCGCCGGGCCGAGCCGGACCTGGGCGTAGCGGAACCCTTCGTCCACCGTGCCGAGCACGTCCTGCGGGTCGACCCGGACGTCGGTCAACTCGAGCTCGCAGTGCCCGCCGAGCATCGATTTGTCCATTGTTGTGACATGCCGCGTGATGCGGATCCCGTCGCGTCCCGCTGGTACGAGGAACATCGTGGCGCCGCCGGCGGAGTCTGGTTCGCCGCTGGTCCTGGCCATGACGATGGAGAAGCCAGCCCCGTCGGCCCCGGTGATGAACTTCTTCCGGCCGTTGATCACCCACCCGTCGCCGTCCCGCCGGGCGAGCGTCCGTAGCGCGTTCGGGTCCGATCCGGCGCCGGGCGGTGGCTCGGTCATCGCGAACGCTGAGCGCTGCTCGCCGCGGGCCAGGGGCGCGAGGTAGCGCTCACGTTGTGCCCCGGCCGCGACGCGGTCGAGCAGGTGGAGGTTGCCTTCGTCGGGAGCGTTGATGTTCAGGGCCATCGGGCCGAACAGCGACCGCCCGGCCGCCTCGAAGACCGGCGCGCACTGCTGCATCCCCAGACCGAGGCCGCCGAACTCCCGTGGCGCGTGCGGTGCGAAGACGCCTTCGGCGCGCGCCCGTCGCTGCAGGTCGACGCGGAGTTGCTCGCCGCCGGCGGCGGCGACGTCCCCGTCGAACTCGTCCTCGACCGGGATCACGTGGGCGTCGATGAAGGCTCGGGTACGCGCGACGAGGTCGTCGGATCCGCTGGTCATGGGCACCTCACTGTCGGTGGTCGTGGACCTCGCGGCGATCTTCGTTACAAGAAAGTTTCGCGAAGGTGTTGCTCGTCACACGGTCCAGGTCCAGACTCTAACGCTACCGAGCGAGCGCTCGGACTGTATCAAGATGCTACGGACGGAAGGGCGCGTCAATGGCGACGGAGACACACCAGGCCATCGCGGCCGGGGTCACGGCGGAGGCCACGTTCGCCGCGTGGCTGGACCGGTTCACGGCGGCACTCCAGGCCGCCGACGTTGCGGGAACTACCGCGCTGTTCGCCGGCGACTGCTGGTGGCGCGACCTGTTGGCGCTCACCTGGGACCTGGGCACCTACCGCGGCCGGGACAAGGTCGCGACGATGCTCGGCGACCACCTCGCGCCGGATGCATTCGCGAATGTCCGGATGACCACCGAGTTCGGTCCGCGGTACCAGGGTGGCGACGACGAGATCGTCGAAGGCTTCATCACCTTCGAGACCCCGCTCGGCTTCGGACGGGGAGCCGTCCGGCTCCTCCGGGAGGACGGCGACTGGGTCGCCTGGACCGTGCTGACCGAACTCGACGACCTGCGCGATCACGAGCGGGCGATCGGCCCGCACCGGTCCAGGGGGCCGCGGCACAACCCCGCCGACAGCGGCGGGCGCAACTGGCTCCAGAAGCGGCAGGAGCATGTGCGCTACGACGGCTCCGACCCGGATGTGGTCGTCATCGGGGCCGGTCAGGGCGGTCTGACCGTCGCCGCAAACCTGGGGCTCATGGGCGTTGACACGCTGATTCTCGAGAAGAGCGAACGGGTGGGCGACGGGTGGCGCAAGCGCTACCACTCGCTGGTCCTGCACGACCCGGTATGGGCCGACCACCTTCCGTATATGCCGTATCCCGACTCGTGGCCGGTCTACTGCCCCAAGGACAAGATCGCCGACTGGTTCGAGTCGTACGCCTCGGCGATGGAGCTCAACGTCTGGACGTCGGCCGAGATGACCTCGAGCGCCTACGACGAGGCGACCGGGCGGTGGACGCTGCGCGTCCGTACGCCCGAGGGGGAGCGGGAGGTGCACCCGCGCGACGTCATCCTCGCGACGGGCGCCGCCGGCGAGCCGAACGTTCCCGCCGTTGCGGGGCGCGATCGGTTCGGGGGCACGAGCTACCACTCGAGCCAGCACGGTTCGGCCCGCAGCTGGGCCGGGAAGAAGGCCGTAGTCGTCGGCGCCTGCAACAGCGGCCACGACATCGCGCAGGATCTCTACGAAGCCGGCGCGGACGTCACACTGGTGCAGCGCTCGTCGACCCACATCATCAGCCAGGAGCACGGCATCCCGGCGATCTTCGGCAGCAACTTCGTCGAGGGCGGCCCTCCGACCAAGTACGCTGACCTGCTGGCCAGCGGCACACCGTGGCCGCTCGTCCTCGAGATGGCCAAGGAAGGCGTCAAGGAGACCGCGAAGAAGGACGCGGAGCTGCTCGCCGCGCTCGACGCGGTCGGCTTCAAGCGCAACGACGGGCCCGACGGCACCGGGCTGATGGGCTACGCGCTGGCGTACGGCGGCGGCTACTACATCAACGTGGGCTGCTCGCAGCTCATCGCCGACGGAAAGATCAAGCTCGCGCAGGGCTCCGGGCTCGCGGAGTTCACGCCCGAGGGCATCCGCCTCGAGGACGGCCGGACCCTGGAGGCCGATCTCGTCGTTCTCGCCACCGGCTACAAGAACATGCGCGAGACGGCCCGCCGGCTCTTCGGCGACGAGGTCGCCGACCGGCTTCCGCTCGTCCTCGGCATCGGCGAGGACGGCGAGATCGGCGGGCTCTACCGGCGCACGGGCCATCCGGCGTTCTGGTACATGGGCGGACCGCTTGCCTGGGTCCGCATCTACTCCAAGCACCTCGCTCTGCAGATCACCGCGAAGCACGCGGGACTCCAGACGTCCTGACGGTGTGACGCCGACGGAGGGTGGCCCGGCACCGTTCGGGCCACCCCGACGCCCAGCGCACCCACCGCCTGGGCCCGATCCACACCCCCGCAAGCCCATTTGCCGCCGTCCGGCGTGGAATGTCCAGCAAAAGGAGTACCCAGTGAAGCGTACCCATGGCGCGATCCTCCGGGCGGTCATCGCCGGAGGAGCATGCGCCAGCATCCTGCTTGTCGCAGCCTGTGGCGGTAAAGACTCCGGCACCGGCAACAGCGGTTCACAATCCAAGCTCGTCTACTTCATGGCACCCAACACCACGCCGACCCGCTACATCCAGCAGGACGGTCCGGCGTTCGAGAAGGCGATCAAGGCGCTGGACCCCAGCGTCGTGGTCAAGTTCGTCAACGCGGGAGGCGACTCCAACCAGCAGCTCGCGCAGGCCAACGCGGCGATCGCCGCCGGCGCCAAGGCGCTGGTCGTCGTCGCCGCCGACCCGAACACCAGCGCCGGCCTGCTGCAGGCCGCCGCGCAGGCGAAGGTCCCGGTCATCGGGTACGAGAACCCGCCCGTCAAGGGAACGCTGTACGGCCAGGTGGTCTTCGACCCGGAGAAGGTCGGCGCCCAGCAGGCCAAGTACTTCGCCGAGCAGGTCGCCGCCGGCAAGCTCGGCGCCAAGCCGGTCAAGGTCGCCCGCCAGTACGGCAACAAGGGCGACGTGTACACGACGCAGATGCTCGCCGGGCAGAACCAGGTCCTCGACCCGCTCATCAAGAGCGGCGACATCACGGTCGTCTGCGAGGACTACATCAAGGACTGGGCGCCGGACAACGCCACCAAGGCCACCGAGCAGTGCCTTACCAAGACGCAGAACAGCGTCGGCGCGTTCCTGGGGTTCTACGACGGCATCACCGCGGGCATCATCGCCGCTCTCAAGGGCAAGAACCTCAAGATTCCCGTGTACGGCGGCCAGAACCCCGAGCTGACCGGCCTGCAGTACATGCTCACCGGCGACCAGCAGGACAACGTGCTCAAGGCGTTCAAGGTCGAGGCGGAGGCGGCGGCGAAGATCACGATCGCGGCGATCGGTGGCCAGCAGCCCCCGGCCGACCTCGTCAAGGACACCATCGACAACGGTGCGATGAAGGTACCCACGGCCAAGCTTGACGCGACGCTCATCCACCTCGAAGAGGGCAAGGATCCCGGTGACGCGGTGCAGCAGGCCGTCGACCTCGGCATGTTCACCTGGCAGCAGATCTGCACGGGCCCGGCCGCGGAGACCGCGACCTGCAAGACGAAGAACAAGTAGCCCAATCCCATCGGCAGGGTGCGGTCGGCAGCCGCCGGCCGCCCCGCGGAGGAAACCATGACCGTGGACAGCGAACCGCAGCTCTCCGATCCGTCGCCCGGCGGGTCGTCGCGTGGGACTTCCTTGCTCGAGCTCACGAAGGTCTCGAAGCACTTCGGTGGCGTACGTGCCCTGAACGAGGTCGACATGTCGGTGTACGGCGGCGAGGTCGTCGCTCTCGTCGGCGACAACGGCGCCGGAAAGTCCACATTGGTCAAAATCGT
Source organism: Dactylosporangium sp. NPDC051485 (assembly GCF_040682015.1). Taxonomy (NCBI): domain Bacteria; kingdom Bacillati; phylum Actinomycetota; class Actinomycetes; order Micromonosporales; family Micromonosporaceae; genus Dactylosporangium; species Dactylosporangium sp. NPDC051485. The sequence continues at coordinate 6,567 of NZ_JBFAZW010000006.1, read as the reverse complement.
GTCCGGAGTGGAGTCTCCGGACACGGGTGAGATCCGGGTGCGCGGCGAGACCGCGCGCCTGGAGTCGCCGAGGGCCGCGGCGGAGGCCGGGATCCGTACGGTGTTCCAGGACCTGTCGTTGTGCGACAACCTCGACGCCGTTCAGAACCTCTTCCTGGGGCAGGAGCGCTACGGCCCGGTGTGGTCCGGGCGGCGGGTCCGTCGCCACCTCATGGAGGAGCAGGCCCAACGTGTACTCGCGTCGCTGTCGGTCAAGCTCCGCTCGCTCACGACCCCGGTCGTCGCGCTCTCGGGCGGCCAGCGTCAGGGCATCGCGATCTGCCGCGCGCTCATCAGCGACCCCGCCGTGGTGATCCTCGACGAGCCGACCGCGGCCCTCGGCGTCTCACAACGCGGTGAGGTGCTCGACCTGATCCACCGCCTTCGCGACCAGGGGCGGGGCGTGGTCGTGATCTCACACGACATGAAGGACGTGCGGCAGGTCGCCGACCGGGTCGTGGTCCTGCGGCTCGGCTCCAAGGTCGCCGAGTTCCGGCGCGGCGCCTACACACCGTCCGACCTGGTCAGCGCGATGACCGGCGCGGACGAGTCGACGAACGATTGAGGAACGGAAGACCTGTGACCATCTCGACATCCTCCGCGGTCGGCTCGCCGGCGGGACGCCGTACCTCGGTCAGCCGGGCGATCGAGTCGGCGGCCCGCGCGCACCGCAGCATCCCGGTGCTCGTCGTCCTGGCGATCATCTGGGCCGTCTTCTACAGCCAGAATTCGGCGTACCTCAGCTTCCAGAACCTCACCAACCTCACCTTGCAGATCGTGACGACCGCGATTCTCGCCCTCGGCGTGGTCTGCGTCCTGCTCGTCGGCGAGATCGACCTGTCGTCCGCCGTGCTGTCCGGGGTCTGCGCCGCGGTGGCCGCCGGGGTGACCGTCAACAGCGGCCTGCCGCTGCCGGTCGGCATCGCGGCCGGGGTGCTCGCCGGCATGGCCGTCACGTTCGTCGAGGCCCAGGTGATCATGTTCGGCATACCGTCGCTCATCGTGACCCTGGGTGGGATGGTCATCCTCCAGGGACTCATCCTCGTCGTGCTGCCGCCCGAGTTCACGATCAGCGTCGCGGGCACGCCGTTCGCCAAGATCGCGAGTTCGGCGATACCGGCGGGTGCGAGCTACGCGCTGGCCGCGGCCGGGACGGTGGCGTTCACGGCGTACCGGCTGTTCCAGCACCGGGAGCGGCGGTCCACGGGTGCGTCGACCTCGGTGGCCGCGGTCGTCCTGCCCTGCGTGATCGTCGCCGCCGTCCTCTTCGGCGGGGTCTTCACGCTGACGCAACAGCGGGGGCTGCCGATGCCGCTGCTGATCCTCACGGCGATGCTGCTGATCGCGTGGTACGCCACGACACAGACCCGCTACGGCATCCACCTCTACGCGGTGGGTGGCGACCGCGAGGCCGCCCAGCGTGCCGGCATCCCGGTCCGTCGCATGGTGCTCTACTCGTTCCTCGTGCTCGGGGCGTGCGCGGCGATCGCCGGCATGGTCGACGCGTCCCGCCAGCTGGGCGTATCGGTGTCCTCCGGTTCCGGTCCGCTGATGTTGAACGCGATTGCGGCGGCCGTCGTGGGCGGCACCAGCCTCTTCGGCGGGCGCGGATCGATATGGTCGGCACTGCTCGGCGCTCTGGTCATCGGGTCGATCAACAACGGCGTCCAGCTGCTGGGTCTCTCGACGGAGGTGCAGTACTTCGCGACCGGGTCCGTCCTCATCGTCGCCGTCGCCATCGACGTGGTCCTCACCCGCGGATCGCTCCTGCCCAGGCGGCCCTGAGCAGCGTTGCGCCGGCCCGCGACGCACTGATCACGAAGGAAGGTCGACGATGACTGCCATCGAACCGAGCTGGCTGCCGGACCCGGCACGGGTCCGGGAAAGCCGGATTGTGCGATTCGCGACGTGGCTCGACACGCAGCGCCGAGCGAGGCTCGACGACGTGACCGACTACCGCGCGCTGCACGCCTGGTCGGCTGCCCATCCCGGGGAGTTCTGGGCGGCGGTCGCCGACTTCTTCGACGTCGACTGGTCCACCCCGCCGCGTAGCGCGCTCGCCGAACGCCGGATGCCCGGCGCCGTCTGGTTCCCTTGCGGCACGCTCAACTTCGGGCAGCATCTGCTGCGCGCCGGCCACGACGACCAGGAATCCGTGATCCTGGTCGCGGAGACCGGCGAGCGGTCGTCGATCACGTACGCCGAGCTGCGCGCGCAGGCCGCCGCCGTGGCCGGCCGCCTGCGCGCCCTCGGTGTCGAACCGGGCGACCGCGTCGCCGCGTACCTGCCGAACTGCGTCGAAGGGGTCGTCGCGTTCGTGGCGACCGCGATGGTCGGCGCGGTGTGGGCGCAGACGGGCCTCGACTACGCGGCGCCCTCGGCCGCGGACCGGATGGCGCAGTTGTCGCCCCGGGTGCTCATCGCCGGCTCGGGCTACCGGTTCGGCGGGAAGGTGCACGACCGCCGCGGTGACGTGCGCGACCTGCGCGACCTGCTTCCCGGGCTGCGGCACACGATCACCGTCGAGACCGGCGGGGTCGCCAACCCCGCCATCGGTCCTGACACGAGCACCTGGGCGGACGCGCTCGCGGCCGAACCCGATCCGATCGGTGTGGCCGTGGGGTTCGACCACCCGCTCTGGGTCCTGTTCACGTCGGGTACGACCGGCAAACCCAAGGGAATCGTGCACGGGCACGGGGGAGTGCTGCTGGAGCAGCTGGTGTCGCCGGGCCTGCACATGGACCTGCACGGCCGCGACGTGTTCTTCTGGTTCACCACGCCCAACTGGATGATGTGGAACGCCCAGGTCTGCGGGCTGCTCCACGGCGCGACCATCGTGCTGTACGATGGGCGGCCGACATCGCCCGGGCCCGATGCGTTGTGGCGGCTGGTCGCCGATCTCGGCGTCACCGTGTTCGGCACGAGCCCGGGCTATCTCGAAGCATCCGAGCGGGCGGGCCTCGAGCCGGGGAGGAACCTCGACCTCTCGGCGCTGCGGCTCGTCGGCGTGACGGGATCAGTGCTGCCCGGCACCGCCAACAAGTGGTTCCGTGACCATGTCAGCGCGAACGTTCAGCTCGCATCGATGAGTGGAGGCACGGACATCGTCGGGATCTTCGTCGCCGGCGCACCCACGACCCCGGTGTACGACGGTGAGATCAGCGCCCCCGCACTCGGCGCGGCGGTCCAGGTCTGGAACGCTGAGGGCGAGGAGGTCCCGGCCGGCACACCGGGAGAGATGGTGATCACCGAGCCGATGCCGTCGATGCCGCTGCGCTTCTGGGACGACCCAGACGGCCAGATACTGCGGGACACGTACTTCGACATGTTCCCCGGCGTGTGGCGCCACGGCGACCTTACCGTGATCACGGAGCGTGGCACCGTCGTGATCCTCGGGCGTTCGGACGCGACGATCAACAGACACGGGGTACGGCTGGGCTCGGCGGAGATCTACGAGGCCCTCAGCGGCATGCCGCAGGTCGAGGACGCTCTCGTCGTGGGCGTCGAGGAGCCGGACGGCGGATACTGGCTGCCGCTCTTCGTCGTGCCGAACGGCGATCAGGACCCGGCCGACCTCGTCAGCCGGATCCGCCGGCGCATCGCCGAACGAGCCTCGCCCCGGCACGTGCCCGACGAGGTGATCCTGCTGGCACAACTGCCGCACACGAAGACCGGCAAGCGCCTGGAGGTCCCGGTCAAACGCATCCTGCAAGGCGCTGACGCGGACCGTGTGGTCAACCGCGGTGCCGTCGACAACCCGGAGGCTCTCGACATGCTCATCAGCTCCGCACGGTCAAGGCGGGCGAAGTGACGACCGAGCCGATGCCTGCCGACTCCAACTGGCGCGAGTACGGGCCCTTCGAGTTCCCGCGCATTCTCGACGCCGCCCTGGAGGCGTTCCACGAACACGGCTACCACGGCACGACGACGCGTGACCTGGCGCGCCGGTCCGGCCTGTCCGTGCCTGGCGTCTACCACTACTACCCGTCCAAACAGGACATCCTCATCGACCTCATGATGGTCATCATCGACGAGCTGCTGACCCGCAGCCGCCAGGCGCTGCAGACCGCGTCCCGCGACGCCCGCTCGCAGTTCGACGCGCTGGTCGAGTCGATGCTGCGGTTCCACATGTACCGGCGGACGGGCGCCATGGTGTCGACGGCCGAGCTGCGCAGCCTCGAGCCGGGCAACCGGGAGCGTTACGTCGCCAAACGGGACGAGCAGCAACGCATGCTCGACCGGGTGATCCTCGAAGGTGTGCGCAACGGCGGCTTCTCGACGCCCTATCCGGAGCATGCGAGCCGGGCGATCGCCTCGCTGTGCGTTGGCGTCGCGTCGTGGTACCGGCCGGACGGCACCCTGCCGGTCGAAGCGTTCCTCGACCGCTACCTGGCGATCGCGCGGTCGATCGCCGGGATCGGCGAAGGAACCTCCGGCGAGGCGGCCTCGATGACGACCACCACCGAACCCTTGGTCGTACGGTCAACGGCGACCCACCATGAGCCGGCGCGGTCCGCGATCGTCACCGGCGCGTCCCGCGGCATTGGACGCGGCATCGCGCTCGCGCTCGCCGCGCGTGGATGGCGGCTGACCCTCGTGGCTCGCGATCCGAACCGCCTGGCCGCCGCGGCGGCCGAGGCCGAGGCGGCCGGAGCGTCGCATGTGGACTATGTCGACGTCGACCTCGCCACACCGGACGCGCCCGCAGCGGTCATCGCCGCGCACGCCGCGCGGCACGACTGCCTGGACGCCCTCGTGCTCGCGGCAGGCGTCGGCTCGGCCGCGCCGCTGGACGGATATCCGGTGTCGCGGTACGACAAGCAGTTCGCGCTGAACGCACGCGCCCCCTTCCTCATGATCAGCCAAGCGCTGCCGCTGCTGCGTGCCGCCGCGCAGCGGCGCCCGTCCAGCGGAGCGAGGGTCATCGCCATGGCGTCGATCGGCGGGGTGTACGCCGAACCGTCCCTCACCGTCTACGGGGCCGCGAAGGCGGCCCTGTTGGCCCTGTGCCGTGGGCTCAACGCCGAGGAGTCGGCCAGTGGCGTCATCGCGACGGCGATCGCGCCCGGGTACGTCGACACCGACATGAGCGCGTGGGTGCACGATGCGGTGCCGCCCGAGTCGATGATCCCGGTGGACGACGTCGTCGCCGCGGTGACCGCGCTGCTCGACATGTCGCCGCGTAGTGCGATCAACGAGATCGTGATCAGTCGAGCTGGGACCACGGGATACCAGGCATGAGTCCCGACCCGTCCGTCCTCGACGTCCGCAGTGTGCGCAGGTTCCTCGAGAGCCAGGGCGTCCAGGCGACCGGACCGCTGAGCAGCGAGCTGGTCACCGGCGGAAAGTCCAACCTCACGTACGTCGTCACCGACGGCACGCACCGCTGGGTCGTCCGGCGGCCACCGATGTCCGGTCTCACCCAGTCGGCGCACGACGTCGCGCGGGAATGGCGGGTCATCCAGGCCCTTCAGTACAGCGCCGTACCGGTGCCTCCGGCGGTCGCCCTGTGCGAGGACCCGGCGGTCATCGGCGCGCCGTTCGCGGTCACGGGCTTCGTGGCGGGCCAAGTCGTGCGCACCCGCGCGCAGCTCGACGCCTACACGTCCCGCGAGCTCGAGTCCTGCGTCACGGAGCTCGTACGGGTCCTGGCGGACCTGCACTCCGTCGACGTCGCCGAGGTCGGCCTCGACGGCATGGGCAGGCCGGACGGCTTCCTGGGCCGCCAGGTCCGCCTGTGGTGGCGACAGTGGAACGAGGTCAAGAGCCAGGACCTCGCCGACGCGACGCGCCTCCACGCACACCTGCTCGCCGCGCTGCCGAGCGGGTCGGCGCACATCGGCGTGGTCCACGGGGACTACCGGATCGACAACACGCTGGTGGACGGCTCGGACCTCACCAAGGTGCTCGCGGTGGTCGACTGGGAACTCGCCACCGTCGGCGACGTCCAGACGGACATCGCGCTCATGTGCGTCTACCGTCAACCGCAGCTCGATTCGATCCTCGGGTTTGACGCGGCGTGGGCGAGCCACCGGCTGCCGGATGGTGACGCGATCGCCGAGGCGTACGCCCGCCAGCGCGGTGTCGACCTGGACCACTGGCCGTTCTACCTGGCCCTTGCCAACTTCAAGCTTGCCGTCATCGCCCAGGGGATCAGCTACCGTGCGCGGCGGGGCGCAGCGGCCGATACGACCTCGGCGTCGGCCGAGCAGGCCGTTCCCGCGCTGCTGGCTGCCGGCCTCCGGGAACTGCCGACGTCATAGGCGCGTGGAAGATCGGGTCGGCCAGTGCGGCGTGGACATCGGCGTGCCCCACACCACGGAACGCATTGATCCGGACGAACAGCCCCATGACCGCAATCTAGCGACCCAGCCGCGTCCACGCGTCCCATTAACCCAGCCCGCCCCGGCCCCGTTGACCAGTAGCACTGTTCTCGGCTACTTATAGAATTTGATCTACGACCTCAACCCGGCCAGGTTGGGTCGAGGTGGCCGACGGGATCGCTCTCATCATCGGCTGTCCACGGCA